>NZ_JBVYHZ010000004.1:0-32500 GCF_056033885.1 Bacillus sp. FAU18 | reverse complement strand
TCAACGTGCGTGGGTTCGGGCCTCCATTCAGTGTTACCTGAACTTCACCCTGGACATGGGTAGATCACCTGGTTTCGGGTCTACGACCACGTACTCATGCGCCCTATTCAGACTCGCTTTCGCTGCGGCTCCGCATCTTCTGCTTAACCTTGCACGGGATCGTAACTCGCCGGTTCATTCTACAAAAGGCACGCCATCACCCGTTAACGGGCTCTGACTACTTGTAGGCACACGGTTTCAGGATCTCTTTCACTCCCCTTCCGGGGTGCTTTTCACCTTTCCCTCACGGTACTGGTTCACTATCGGTCACTAGGGAGTATTTAGCCTTGGGAGATGGTCCTCCCGGATTCCGACGGAATTTCACGTGTTCCGCCGTACTCAGGATCCACTCAGGAGAGAACGAAGTTTTGACTACAGGGCTGTTACCTCCTATGGCGGGCCTTTCCAGACCTCTTCATCTACCTCGTTCTTTTGTAACTCCGTACAGAGTGTCCTACAACCCCAAGAGGCAAGCCTCTTGGTTTGGGCTAATCCCGTTTCGCTCGCCGCTACTCAGGGAATCGCATTTGCTTTCTCTTCCTCCGGGTACTTAGATGTTTCAGTTCCCCGGGTCTGCCTTCTCATATCCTATGAATTCAGATATGGATACCACTCCATTACGAGTGGTGGGTTTCCCCATTCGGAAATCTCCGGATCAAAGCTTGCTTACAGCTCCCCGAAGCATATCGGTGTTCGTCCCGTCCTTCATCGGCTCCTAGTGCCAAGGCATCCACCGTGCGCCCTTTCTAACTTAACCGTTAAAAAGAATCACTATGTGATATCTTGTATTACTAATTGAATGTGATGTCTACTGTTATCTAGTTTTCAAAGAACACGTTGGTGGAGCCTAGCGGGATCGAACCGCTGACCTCCTGCGTGCAAAGCAGGCGCTCTCCCAGCTGAGCTAAGGCCCCGTTATATAAGATGGTGGGCCTGAGTGGACTCGAACCACCGACCTCACGCTTATCAGGCGTGCGCTCTAACCAGCTGAGCTACAGGCCCATCTTAACTTATTCAAGGAACAAAGTTCCTTCAAAACTAAACAAGACAGGGAACGTTCTGTTTATAAGACCCAAGGTCTTATATTCCGTATAATATCCTTAGAAAGGAGGTGATCCAGCCGCACCTTCCGATACGGCTACCTTGTTACGACTTCACCCCAATCATCTGTCCCACCTTCGGCGGCTGGCTCCTAAAAGGTTACCTCACCGACTTCGGGTGTTACAAACTCTCGTGGTGTGACGGGCGGTGTGTACAAGGCCCGGGAACGTATTCACCGCGGCATGCTGATCCGCGATTACTAGCGATTCCAGCTTCACGCAGTCGAGTTGCAGACTGCGATCCGAACTGAGAACAGATTTGTGGGATTGGCTTAACCTCGCGGTTTCGCTGCCCTTTGTTCTGTCCATTGTAGCACGTGTGTAGCCCAGGTCATAAGGGGCATGATGATTTGACGTCATCCCCACCTTCCTCCGGTTTGTCACCGGCAGTCACCTTAGAGTGCCCAACTGAATGCTGGCAACTAAGATCAAGGGTTGCGCTCGTTGCGGGACTTAACCCAACATCTCACGACACGAGCTGACGACAACCATGCACCACCTGTCACTCTGCCCCCGAAGGGGACGTCCTATCTCTAGGATTGTCAGAGGATGTCAAGACCTGGTAAGGTTCTTCGCGTTGCTTCGAATTAAACCACATGCTCCACCGCTTGTGCGGGCCCCCGTCAATTCCTTTGAGTTTCAGTCTTGCGACCGTACTCCCCAGGCGGAGTGCTTAATGCGTTAGCTGCAGCACTAAGGGGCGGAAACCCCCTAACACTTAGCACTCATCGTTTACGGCGTGGACTACCAGGGTATCTAATCCTGTTCGCTCCCCACGCTTTCGCTCCTCAGCGTCAGTTACAGACCAGAGAGTCGCCTTCGCCACTGGTGTTCCTCCACATCTCTACGCATTTCACCGCTACACGTGGAATTCCACTCTCCTCTTCTGCACTCAAGTTCCCCAGTTTCCAATGACCCTCCCCGGTTGAGCCGGGGGCTTTCACATCAGACTTAAGAAACCGCCTGCGAGCCCTTTACGCCCAATAATTCCGGACAACGCTTGCCACCTACGTATTACCGCGGCTGCTGGCACGTAGTTAGCCGTGGCTTTCTGGTTAGGTACCGTCAAGGTACCGCCCTATTCGAACGGTACTTGTTCTTCCCTAACAACAGAGCTTTACGATCCGAAAACCTTCATCACTCACGCGGCGTTGCTCCGTCAGACTTTCGTCCATTGCGGAAGATTCCCTACTGCTGCCTCCCGTAGGAGTCTGGGCCGTGTCTCAGTCCCAGTGTGGCCGATCACCCTCTCAGGTCGGCTACGCATCGTTGCCTTGGTGAGCCGTTACCTCACCAACTAGCTAATGCGCCGCGGGTCCATCTGTAAGTGGTAGCCGAAGCCACCTTTTATGTTTGAACCATGCGGTTCAAACAACCATCCGGTATTAGCCCCGGTTTCCCGGAGTTATCCCAGTCTTACAGGCAGGTTACCCACGTGTTACTCACCCGTCCGCCGCTAACATCAGGGAGCAAGCTCCCATCTGTCCGCTCGACTTGCATGTATTAGGCACGCCGCCAGCGTTCGTCCTGAGCCAGGATCAAACTCTCCGATAAAGTAGTTTGACTGACTACGCACATCGCTGTGCGATTTATAAAAATGAATTAACAGGTACGTTTTGTCTTGTTTAGTTTTCAAAGAACTTTGTTTACCGCTCGTTTAAGCGACTTTATTATCATAACATTTACCGCCGCTACTGTCAACAACTTTTTAACATTTTCTTTTCGAAAAAGCTGTTCGTCATCAGCGACGTATATTAGAATAACACCTTCAATTATCTAAGTCAATACATAATATCAATTAAATGATAAATTGCTTAATAACGACTAACGCAGCTATTCCGGGTATCCCTAAAATTCCGCTGATAGCTGTTGTAACCAGATTAATCGGCACATGAATGCCAAGACTGCCGCCAAACATATTTACACAAACCAGCAGCAAAGCACCTGCCACAAATTTAACAGCTGTGATGCCCATCCACTTTAAAGACTTTGCAGCTGAACCTGATAAAAAAAGAAGAATAACCAGTCCTAAAATAATCCCAATAATAAAAATAGGCTCCATGAATCTTCTCATCTCCTTCGCTTGTTCTAGTACAAGCTTATGAGAAGATCCAGGAGTTTAGACCACTTACTTCCACCGGCTGATTTTTAAATTTCGCTGCTTCGCTTCCCTTAAGTAAAAAAAATACTTCGCTTCAGCTACTTTCAGTTCGTATAACACTTCAGCAGACGGTTCTAAGCTTTTTTCAACCAGCTTTTTTTGCCTGTTCCACTCTTCCTTTTGCTTAAAAAGCTGCTCGGTTAGTTTTTCATCAAACTCTCTTCTTAATGTTTTCTTGCGAAGAAAACCCATGGATCGCTTTTTCCTCCTTACAATTCACGTCTTCCTTCAAGTGCTTTAGAAAGAGTGACCTCGTCAGCATATTCCAAGTCACCGCCGACGGGCAGTCCGTGGGCAATACGGGAGAGCTTAATACCAGACGGCTTGAGGAGCCTTGATATATACATCGCCGTTGCTTCCCCTTCTATATTAGGGTTTGTCGCGAGGATCACTTCTGTCACTTGATCATCCTGTAATCGTTTTAACAATTCTGGTATTTTAATATCCTCCGGTCCGATGCCGTCCATTGGAGAAATAGCGCCATGAAGAACGTGATACTGTCCATTGTATTCCTTCATTTTCTCCATAGCGATAACATCCTTAGGGTCTTGCACAACACAGATAACAGACTTATCCCTGCGCGTATCTTCACATATATAGCAAGGGTCCTGGTCTGTAATATGCCCGCAAACTGAACAATATGTCAGGTTGCGTTTCGCATTTACTAATGCTTTCGCAAAATCTAATACTACATCTTCTTTCATACCTAGAACAAAAAAAGCCAGACGAACCGCTGTTTTCGGTCCGATCCCTGGCAATTTCATAAAGCTGTCAATCAGCTTTGATATTGGTTCAGGATATTGCATGTTCTTTTATCCCCCTAGAATAAACCTGGCATGTTCATTCCCTTTGTAAATTGACCCATTGTTTCGTTTGTGATTTCGTCAACTTTTTTCAAAGCTTCATTCGTTGCAGCAAGCACTAAATCTTGAAGCATATCAATATCTTCAGGATCAACGACTTCTTCTTTGATGATAACATCCAGGATTTCTTTTTGGCCGTTTGCTTTTACTGTTACCATACCGCCGCCTGCAGTTCCTTCAACAACCTTTTCTGCAAGCTCTTCTTGAGCCTTCGCCATGTCCTTTTGCATTTTTTGCATTTGTTTCATCATTTTTTGCATATTACCCATTCCGCCACGCATAGCATTCACTCTCTTTCATTTTGTTAGTCTTTTATTTCAATTAAATCCGCTCCAACAAGCTTTTTCGCTTCGGCAATAAGCGGGTCTTCTTCAGCCGGTTCATTTGATCCTTCATTTTCCTGCTGATGATCTTCTAAAAATTCTTCTCTTATTTTACCCCATTGTGCTTCTGGAACGCCAATCAAATCCATTCTTTTTCCGAGCATCGATTCTAAAATCTGCTCAAGATTAGTACGGACTCCGTTGTTATCCTCAGCGACCATTTTACAATGAATTTCATATTTGAATTTCAGAACAAATGCCGCCGATCCGGCAGCCACAGGTTCACTGTCATTCAGCAAAGCGGCATGTGATACTTTGTTTTGCTGTTTGAGATGAGCAAGAAGCTTGCCCCAACTGTTTCTGAGCAGATCAAGATCCGGTCTTGTGGCTTCCTTCAAAATCTCATGAATTCTGCCTACTGGCGCTTTGTAATTGGATTTCCCGCCCTTTGGCACACGCGGCGCTTCTTTTTTCGGGCTTTCCGCAGCTGCTTTTATGCCCGTTGTTTTGAGCCGCTCTACTTCCTGTTCGAGCTGCTGGATTTTTTTCATCAGCATATCCACTTCCGGGAGATCAGCAGCAGATTGATGTGAGGTTTGGCAAATCTTCACAACGGCCACTTCGAAAAAGATACGCGGATGATTTGTCCATTTCATTTCCTGATGGCTCTTGTTCAGAATATCAATCATTTCATATAGGGCCTGAGCCGGAATTTGTTCACTTAGTTCCCGGAACGTTTCATCAACTTTTACTTTCTCAAGCACTCCCTCTAAGCCAGGGGCTGTTTTGTACAGCAGCATGTCCCTGAAATAGAAAATCATATCTTCTATCAGCTTAGCTGGATCTTTTCCTTGCTGAAGCAATTCATTTAATGTTTCCAGTGCGTCAGAAACGTTTTTATCATGCAGGGATTGTGCAAGCTTCCCGATATATAATTGAGAAACAGCACCCGTAATTAAAAGCGCATCTTCGACTTTCAGGATATCACCGCTGAATGATATGGCCTGATCAAGAAGGCTCAGGGCATCCCTCATCCCTCCGTCTGCAGCACTCGCGATGATATCCAGCGATCCTTCCTCCACTTGTAGCTGTTCAGCATCAACAATTTTATTCATGCGGCCTACAATCGCTTGGGAGGTAATTCGTTTAAAGTCAAAACGCTGACATCTAGAGATAATGGTTAAAGGAATTTTGTGCGGTTCAGTTGTTGCTAATATGAAAATACAATGCTCAGGCGGCTCTTCTAATGTTTTTAGTAATGCATTAAAAGCGCCGATAGAAAGCATATGCACCTCATCTATGATATATACCTTATATGTGACGGCCGATGGAGCAAACTTCACTTTATCGCGAATGTCACGAATCTCATCAACACCGTTATTAGAAGCGGCGTCAATTTCTATGACATCGGATATTGACCCGTTTGTTATCCCTTTACAGGCCGCACATTCGTTGCATGGCTCATCAACAGGAGCATGTTCACAGTTGACAGCCTTAGCAAATATTTTGGCTGCACTGGTTTTTCCGGTTCCTCTAGGCCCGGAAAACAGATAGGCGTGAGAAAACTTTTTTTGCAAAAGGGCATTTTGCAGCGTTTTTGTAATGTGTTCTTGTCCGACCACATCTTCAAAGCGCTGAGGCCTGAATACTCGATATAAAGCTTGGTAACTCACGGGTTTGCCCTCCTCCGTTATTCATCATTCCCATTATACATGAACCTTGTTTCGATTCCAAAAGCTCTTTTTACATAACAAAAAACTCACCTAATGTTAGGTGAGTCTGAAAATTTGATGATTGATTTACCGTGCACCTTCTGTCGATTCGCTACCCTAAGCGTTACTTAAGCAGTTAGCTCGGCCCAGGCAACCCTGCGGCACATGAGAGGTTTCACTTAATGCTGCTTCCTTCCGGACCTGACATGGTTCATGAATTCCCATTGCGCAGGACCCAAACGTCAACACCACTTACTTAAGGCAGGCCTTAAAGTAAACGAACCTCGAGAAGGGATTCGGCCCTGCTAGAGCGGATTGCAGGTACAGGGCACCGCTACCTCCCCGCTTAGCACGGCAAAATAAATATCAAATTTTATGTTGCATCTATTACGATGCACACTTAAGTATATCTGTTTCCCCTAAAAATTGCAACCGTACTATTCAGACAAGTTTTTCCTGGCGGCTTTCTTCTTTTTTCTTAGTTCTCTGAAAAACGCACTGAGCATTCCGCCGCATTCTTCCTCAAGCACACCGCTCACCACTTCAGCCTGATGATTAAAGCGATCCTCCTGAAGAAGGTTCATTAGCGTGCCTGAACAGCCGCCTTTCGGATCATATGCGCCAAAAACCACTTTTTCCACTCGAGAAAGTACGACTGCACCAGCACACATTGGACAAGGCTCAAGCGTCACATAAAGAGTCGCACCTTCCAGCCGCCATGTTCCCAGTGCCTTACACGCTTCTTCAATTACAAGCATTTCTGCATGGGCAATAGATCGCTGTTCAGTCTCTCTTAAATTATGTGCACGCGCTATAATTTCATCATTAACGACAAGCACCGCACCTATCGGCACTTCACCTTTCTCTTCAGCCTTTTTCGCTTCTTTAATTGCTTCTTTCATATAAAGTTCATCTTGTGTCATAAGGATAAGCTCTCTTTTCAAAGTTTTTTCATTGCCTAAAAAGGCTACATATTAACTATAACTGAAACGGAAAGGAGACTGTCGATTGTCCAAAGCAGATACAGCCCTTCTCATTGTAGACATGATCAATAATTTTGAATTCGATATGGGAGAAACCCTCGCTAAAAAAACAGAAAAAATCGTTCCTCATATTTTATCATTAAAGGAGCACGCGAGACAAAATGAATGGCCGATTATTTACATCAATGATCATTATGGACTTTGGCAAGCTGACATTAAAAACATTCAGCAAGAATGCACAAATGAAAGAAGCAAGGATATCATCACAAAGATAGCTCCGGAAGATGCTGATTATTTTTTAATCAAACCAAAACATTCCGCTTTCTACGAAACTGCACTTCACACCCTCCTTACTGAGTTGCAGGTGAGACATATTATCTTAACAGGTATAGCCGGCAATATATGTGTGCTGTTTACTGCTAATGACGCTTATATGAGGGAATACAGCATCACGATTCCTAAGGACTGTATCGCGTCAAACAGTGACGAAGATAACGAATTCGCCTTAACCATGATGGAGAATGTTCTTTTCGCAGAAATTACGACGGAAGAACAAATTACAGAAAAGTAAACATGATCAGCGCTTTTCTTTCATACATTGATAGCGATATGAAAGGAGGCGTTTTTCATTCAAATTTATGTGGTAAAACAAGGCGACACTCTTTCTGCTATCGCTTCACAATACAGAACAACCGCAAATGAGATCACTGAAACGAATGAAATACCGAATCCCGACAGCCTTGTTGTCGGACAAACCATTGTCATTCCAATAGCTGGCCAGTTCTATGGTGTGAAGCGAGGTGATACCCTGACATCCATCGCCCGGCAGTTCAATACAACAGCAGCCGAGCTCGCAAGGGTTAACCGCATCCAGTTAAATACCGTGCTTCAGATTGGTTTCCGTTTATACATCCCACCAGCTCCTAAACGAGACATCGAATCAAATGCTTATTTGGAGCCCCGAGGAAATCAAGTCAGCGAAAATCTCCAGCAGGCGGCCAGAGAAGCGTCACCCTACTTAACGTACCTTGGCGCATTCAGCTTCCAGGCACAGCGTAACGGAACCTTAGTCGCACCGCCTTTAACGAATTTAAGGAGCATTACAGAGAATCAAAACACGGCATTGATGATGATTATAACGAACCTAGAAAACCAGGCATTCAGCGATGAACTCGGCCGGATCCTTTTGAACGACGATACTGTAAAAAGAAGACTTTTAAATGAAATAGTCGAGAATGCAAAAAGATATGGTTTCTATGATATTCATTTTGACTTTGAATATTTGCGGCCTGAGGATAGAGAAGCCTATAACCAATTTCTCCGCGAAGCAAGGGATCTTTTCCATCGAGAAGGCTTAGAAATTTCTACGGCGCTTGCCCCAAAAACAAGCGCAACACAGCAGGGCAGATGGTACGAAGCCCATGATTACAGAGCCCATGGCCAAATCGTCGACTTTGTTGTTCTCATGACATATGAATGGGGCTATAGCGGCGGGCCGGCTCAAGCTGTTTCTCCAATCGGGCCTGTTCGGGATGTCATAGAATATGCTTTGACTGAAATGCCTGCGAATAAAATTGTCATGGGCCAGAATTTATATGGGTATGACTGGACACTGCCATACACAGCTGGCGGAACTCCGGCAAGAGCAATAAGCCCTCAACAAGCCATTGTCATTGCCGATCAAAACAATGCAGAAATTCAGTATGACCAAACCGCTCAGGCCCCTTTCTTCCGCTATACTGATGCAGAAAACAGAAGACACGAGGTATGGTTCGAGGATGCCCGCTCGATTCAAGCAAAATTCAATCTGATTAAAGAGCTGAATTTAAGAGGCATCAGCTATTGGAAGCTGGGTCTTTCCTTTCCGCAAAACTGGCTGCTGCTGTCTGATCAATTTAATGTTGTCAAAAAGACGTTTCGATAATTTGGAAACGTCTTTTTTTCATGGGGGCACCCAAGGGTTGTGATACAATATGAAGGTCGGTAACTGACGCACGTTTTTCAGATATAAGGAGGATTCCGATGAATACAGCCCCTTTTATTGCAATAGAAGGTCCTATCGGGGCAGGAAAAACAACTCTCGCAACGATGCTCTCACAAGAATTCGGATTCCCTATGATCAATGAGATTGTAGAGGATAACCCGTACCTTGATAAGTTTTATGACAATATAGAGGAATGGAGCTTCCAGCTCGAGATGTTTTTTCTTTGTCACAGATACAAACAGCTTGAAGACACCAGTGATCACTTTTTAAAAAAGGGACAGCCTGTAATAGCTGATTATCATATTTATAAAAATGTGATTTTTGCGGAACGCACCTTGTCTCCACATCAGCTGGAAAAATACAAAAAGATATATCACCTGCTAACGGATGATCTGCCAAAGCCGAATTTCATCATTTACATAAAGGCCAGTCTGCCTACATTGCTACACCGCATTGAAAAACGCGGGCGCCCCTTTGAGAAAAAAATTGAAACTAGCTATTTGGAGCAGCTGATTTCAGATTATGAAGTCGCCATCAAGCAGCTGCAGGAAGCAGACCCTGAACTTACAGTGTTAACCGTAGATGGTGATTCAAAGGATTTCGTTTTGAATAAGAGCGACTTTGAACGCATTGCCGCCCATGTAAAGGAGCTTATCGTATGAAGGAATATCATATCCCTAAGAATTCAATTATTACAGTAGCAGGAACAGTAGGTGTCGGAAAATCGACTTTAACAAAAACTTTAGCTAAACGGCTTGGATTTAAAACATCTTTGGAGGAAGTCGATCATAATCCATACTTGGAAAAGTTCTATCATGATTTTGAACGTTGGAGCTTTCACCTTCAAATTTATTTCTTAGCTGAACGCTTCAAAGAACAGAAAACAATTTTTGAAGCCGGCGGAGGTTTTGTACAGGATCGTTCGATTTATGAAGATACAGGAATTTTCGCAAAAATGCATGCTGACAAAGGGACAATGTCAAAGGTTGATTATAAGACTTACACAAGCCTTTTCGAAGCAATGGTAATGACACCGTATTTCCCACACCCAGATGTGTTGATCTATTTAGAAGGAGATCTGGAGAACATTTTAAACCGGATTGAACAACGCGGCCGTGAGATGGAGCTTCAGACAAGCAGGTCTTATTGGGAAGAAATGCATACACGCTACGAGAACTGGATAAGCGGTTTTAATGCCTGCCCTGTTTTAAAACTTCGCATTGAAGATTATGATCTGCTGAACGATGAAAACTCGATTGAAAATATTGTAGATCAAATTGCTTCAGTTATTCATGATAATCAAAAAAAGTGAATCTCAGTCGAGATTCACTTTTTCTTTAAAATAAAAAATCCGCCGCACCGAATGCAACGGACAAAACAATCTCCAATATATGCTTGTGTTTCATTAGAATTAAAATCAATATGGCGGAGGAAGAGGGATTCGAACCCCCGCGGGCTTTGACACCCCTGTCGGTTTTCAAGACCGATCCCTTCAGCCGGACTTGGGTATTCCTCCGTATCGACAAGACTTACTATATCACGTATGTTCTCGTGTGGTCAAGCATTTTTAAAAACTTTTTTTGTTTTTATGAAAATGCCGTGTTTACATAAGCAAAAAGGCGCACCTTGTCAGGCACGCCTTTCCATAATTTACGGTTTCATTACTTCTCTATTCCCCATATAAGGACGAAGCACTTTCGGAATCACAACGCTTCCGTCTTCCTGCTGATAATTTTCTAATATAGCGGCAACTGTTCTTCCAACCGCCAGTCCTGAACCGTTCAGTGTGTGTACGTGCTCAGGCTTGCCTTTCGCTTCACGTCTGAAACGAATATTCGCACGTCTCGCCTGGAACGCTTCGAAGTTGCTGCAAGAAGAAATTTCTCGATATGTGTCTTGGCTTGGAATCCAAACTTCGATATCGTATTTTTTCGCAGCCGTAAAGCCTAAGTCACCCGTACACATGCTCATGACACGGTATGGAAGCTCAAGCAGCTGAAGAACCCGTTCTGCTTGGTTTGTAAGCTTCTCTAATTCTTCATAAGAATCTTCAGGCTTCACAAACTTTACAAGCTCAACTTTATTAAATTGGTGCTGACGAATTAATCCGCGTGTGTCACGTCCTGCTGAACCAGCTTCAGAACGGAAGCAAGCACTGAATGCCGCATAGTTGATCGGCAGGCTGTCACCTGAAAGGATTTCATCGCGATGCATGTTTGTAATCGGCACTTCCGCCGTTGGAATTAAGAAATAATCTTCTTCTCTGATTTTAAATGCATCCTCTTCAAATTTAGGAAGCTGCCCCGTTCCCGTCATGCTTGCGCGGTTTACCATATATGGCGGGATCACTTCAGTGTAGTTATACTCATCCACATGCAGATCAAGCATAAAGTTATAAAGCGCACGCTCCAGACGAGCACCTAAGCCTTTATAGAACACAAAACGGCTTCCTGTTACTTTGGCGGCACGTTCAAAATCCAGAATACCCAGCTCATCCGCAATATCCCAGTGCGGCTTCGGCTCATAAGCAAATGAAGGCTTTTCACCCCATTTACGCACTTCTACGTTGTCGTCTTCTGTTTCACCGACAGGTACAGACTCATGCGGAATATTTGGGATTGAGAGAAGGATTGTATCAAGCTCAGCTTCCACTGTCCGTAATTCTTCATCAAGCTTTTTAATTTCCTCGCCGACTTCACGCATTTCTTTAATAATGTGATCCGCGTCTTTTTTCTCACGCTTCAGCACAGCAACCTGCTGAGAAACTTCATTTCGTTTTCCTTTTAACTCTTCAACCTTGCCGATAAGCTCTCTTCGTCTATCATCCAGCGCCTCAAACTTATCAAAATCAGTTAAGTCTTCGCCTTTGTGTACAAGCTTTGCTTTAATTTCTTGAAAATTTGCTCTCAGCATTTTCGTATCAAGCATGCGAAACACTCCTTTTTTTATTGATTTGTCGAAAATAAAAAGAGCCCTCATCCCCATAAAGGGACGAGAGCTCTCGCGTTGCCACCCTGATTGAAAACAAATCAAAGACTCGTTTTCCACTTTCAAACATAACGGTTATCCCGTAAATGCCTACTTGTTTCAGCATTTCGCTCAAGGATGGATTCAGACAGCATCTTTCACCGATTCGCACCAACCATCGGCTCTCTTAGAAAGAGAGGCTCCCTACTAGTTCCTATCAACGCTTTTCGATCTTTATTTGTGCTTATAATGTACTATAAGTTTCCACAGCTTTCAACTGTTTTATACAAGTGCCTTCTGCTTATATTCCTCAACCATTTCAACAAACAGCTGTGTCACTCGGTGATCTTCTGTCAGCTCCGGATGGAATGAGCAGCCAAGGAATTGCCCCTGTTTCGCGGCTACAATACGACCATTATGCTCCGATAAAACTTCAACATTTTCACCAGCTTCTAAAATATGCGGCGCACGGATGAATACCCCTGTAAAAGGCTCGTCCAAGCCTTTAATTGTTAAATCAGCTTCAAAGCTGTCAACCTGCCGGCCAAATGAATTACGTTCTACAACCACATTCAAAAGACCTAAATGAGGATTATCTGAACCGGCAATTTCTTTTGCTAATATAATTAATCCGGCACATGTTCCAAACATCGGTTTGCCCTGAGCAGCGAATTCACGAAGCGGCTCCATGAATTGATACGTATCGATCAAACGGCGCATCGTCGTGCTCTCACCGCCCGGCAAAATCAACCCGTCAACTTCGTTCAGCTGCTCCGGACGTTTTACGACAAGACCAGCCGCGCCGCATGCTTCAATCGCATGGATGTGCTCTCTAACTGCTCCTTGAAGTCCTAGTACACCTATTGTTAACATGTCAGCAGCGCTCCTATGTTCTTACCAGCCGCGTTCTTGCATACGCTGTTCTGGAAGTAAGTTTGAGATTTCAATCCCTTTCATTGCAGTACCAAGCTCTTTTGACAGCTCAGCGATCAATTTGTAATCAGTAAAGTGAGTTGTTGCTTCCACAATTGCTTTCGCAAATTTAGCAGGGTTGTCTGATTTGAAAATACCAGAACCAACAAATACTCCGTCAGCACCGAGCTGCATCATGAGAGCAGCATCAGCTGGAGTTGCTACGCCGCCAGCGGCAAAGTTAACGACAGGAAGCTTGCCGTCTTTTTTAATTTGAAGAAGAAGCTCGTAAGGAGCACCTAGATTTTTCGCTTCTGTCATTAGTTCATCCTCACTCATCGCAACTACTTTGCGCACTTGAGCGTTAACTTTGCGCATATGGCGAACAGCCTCAACAATATTACCTGTTCCAGGCTCACCTTTTGTGCGAAGCATAGAAGCACCTTCCGCAATACGGCGTGTTGCTTCACCAAGATCACGGCAGCCACAGACAAAAGGAACTGTGTATTCATTTTTATTTAAATGAAATTCTTCGTCAGCCGGCGTCAGAACTTCACTTTCATCAATATAGTCAACACCCATAGCTTCAAGCACACGCGCTTCAACAATATGTCCGATACGCGCTTTTGCCATTACCGGGATAGATACTGCATTCATTACTTCTTCCACGATTGTAGGGTCAGCCATACGGGCAACTCCTCCAGCCGCGCGAATATCTGCTGGCACACGTTCTAGCGCCATTACAGCGACAGCTCCAGCTTCTTCAGCGATTTTCGCTTGTTCCGCATTGATGACGTCCATGATGACGCCGCCTTTTTGCATTTCTGCCATTCCGCGTTTTACACGTTCAGTACCTGTTTGAGCCATTTCTTGGTCCCCCTAATCAAGGTATAGTTATATGATTTCTAATCCTTATTGTATCCTAGAAATCCAATAATTCATATGGATATATACTATTTTATTCGGTTTTTAGCGCTTTGAAAATCATTTTTTATTAAAAATTGAGTTTTTTCAGTATATTACGCGAAAGAGCCCTAACATCCATCAGAGCTCTTTCAATTGATTAAAACCAGCCGGTTACCGTATCAACAATGCTTCCCCAAATTCCGGCAAAAAATCCGCCGATACTGCGCATTGTCAAAACAAACCAGTTTGCTTTTTCTACATTTTCTTTTGTAACAAGGTCTACGCCAGCCAGATCGCTGTTAAGGAATCCGTAATCCTTTTCATCACCTGTGTATTCCGCAGTCAGCTTCCCAACCTTGGTTCCTTTTTTCACAGGAGCAGTTAAGTTGTCTTTATTCAGTGTGACCTTCGCTTTGTAATTCTTTTCTTCACCATTTTTGACAGGAAGAGAGAACGCCTTGTTTGTCACAATGCCTACTTCTTTCTCTTTACCCTTATCAACTGAAATTGTTTTATGGCCTTTTACTTGATCGCCTTCAGCATAAATTTCTTTCATGGAGAAATTGTCGAAAGCATAATCAAACATTTTTTTCGTTTCATCGAAACGGCCTGTATGAAGGTTGCCCTTTGCGTTTAAAACAACAGTGATGACACGCATACCGTTGCGTTCAGCTGTTCCTGTAAAGCATGAACCCGCAGAGTCAGTAGAACCTGTTTTCAGTCCGTCTACAGTCGCTTTTTTATACTCGCTGACAAGCCCCTTCAGCATAAAATTCCAGTTCGGCATGTCCATTTCATCATCGGTACCTTCTCGGAATTTCGTTTTGGCGATACTGGAAGTCTCCAGTATCTCAGGGTAGTCAGTAATCAAGTGATCCGCAAGAATTGCCATATCCTTTGCAGAAACTTCACTTTCTTCATTTACGCTTGTCCCCTCAGGCTGATGGCCGTGAAGATCTTTGTTTTCAAGACCTGTTGCGTTAACAAATTTGTAATCTGTTAAGCCTAGTTCTTTTGCTTTTGCATTCATTTTTTCAACAAACTTAGTTTCAGAACCGGCAACGATTTCTGCAATCGCAATAGCAGCAGCATTTGCAGAATAAATTGCTGTAGCTTGATATAATTCTTTTACTGTGTATTTCCCGTCTTTCCGAAGAGGAACGTTTGATAAGCTGTTATCTTGGGAAATTTCATACACATAGTCATCAGGCGTATAGGTTTGGTCCCATTTCACTTTACCTTGATCAATTGCTTCCAATAACAGATACTCTGTCATCATTTTTGTCATACTCGCAATTGGCAGTCTCTTATCTGCATTTTTACTGTAAAGAATTTTACCTGAAGAAGCTTCGATCATAATAGCAGCAGATGCATTGATATCAATTGGATCGCTGGCTGCTTTTGCTTTTGACATTGGAGCCAGACACGTGACAGCTAGAGTTAACACAACCAATGACATCAGTAGCTGTTTACATTTCTTGATGTTCAATCGTACGACCTCCGTATTTCATTTTCTTCATCTATAATTAAGCCGTTAAGGACATTTTCAATGCACAACAGTATAAATTTTATCATAATCAGTATAAAAAAAATAGACAGAGTCAGAGACCCTGTCAAATGTTTTTAATTTGTAACAATTTATTATGAAATTGTATAGTTAGGTGATTCTTTTGTAATCTGTACGTCATGCGGATGGCTTTCGCGAAGTCCTGCGCCAGTCATGCGAATGAACTGAGCTTCTTCTCTTAGCGCACGCAGATCTTTGGACCCGCAATACCCCATACCAGAACGAAGGCCTCCGACTAGCTGATAAACGGTTTCTTCAACTGGTCCTTTGTAAGGTGTGCGTCCTTCAATTCCTTCTGGAACAAATTTTTTGTTTTCTTCTTGGAAGTAACGGTCTTTACTTCCTTTTTCCATTGCAGCAACTGATCCCATGCCGCGGTATACCTTAAATCTTCTGCCTTGGTAGATTTCAGTTTCACCAGGGCTTTCTGAGGTGCCTGCAAGCAAGCTTCCGAGCATAACAGCATGTCCGCCGGCTGCCAATGCTTTAGTGATATCGCCAGAGAATTTAATCCCACCGTCGGCTATGATTGTTTTGCCGTGTTTTCTTGCTTCAGTCGCACAATCATAAATTGCTGTAATTTGTGGAACACCGACGCCGGCTACAACACGTGTAGTACAAATTGAACCAGGCCCTATTCCAACTTTGACAACGTCTGCTCCAGCTTCGATAAGCGCTCTTGTCGCTTCAGCTGTTGCTACGTTCCCAGCAATAATGTTTAATTCTGGATACGTTTCACGGATTTTTGTGACTGTGTTTAAAACGCCTTGAGAGTGTCCGTGAGCTGTATCGATAACAATCACATCAACGTTGGCTTCAACAAGCTTTTTGACGCGAGTCATTGTATCGCCAGTTACACCAACTGCCGCGCCAACGATCAGGCGGCCGTGAATGTCTTTAGATGAGTTCGGAAACTCAATGACTTTTTCAATGTCTTTAATTGTGATAAGACCTTTTAATTTATTCTGGT
This sequence comes from Bacillus sp. FAU18, assembly GCF_056033885.1. Classification (NCBI taxonomy): domain Bacteria; kingdom Bacillati; phylum Bacillota; class Bacilli; order Caryophanales; family Bacillaceae; genus Bacillus; species Bacillus sp. FAU18. Next base: position 16,013 of record NZ_JBVYHZ010000004.1, on the reverse strand, counting down.
CATCTACGAGAGGAAGCTTTTCAATTTTATGTTTCTGCAAAATCTTTTCAGCTTCATCCAGAGTAGTTCCTACAGATGCAGTAACTAGCTCTTCTTTCGTCATGACATCGCTGATTTTCATTGAGTAGTCAGAAATAAAACGAAGGTCACGGTTTGTAATAATTCCAACAAGCTTCTGGTCTTCTTCGTTATTTACAATCGGAACACCGGAAATTCTGTATTTCCCCATCAAATGCTCCGCATCAAATACTTGGTGATCAGGAGTTAAAAAGAAGGGATTTGTGATAACGCCGCGCTCAGAACGCTTTACTTTATCAACTTGTTCAGCCTGCTGTTCAATGGACATATTTTTGTGAATGATGCCCAAGCCGCCCTGTCTTGCCATTGCAATTGCCATTGCTGATTCTGTTACTGTGTCCATACCTGCGCTGATGACAGGAATATTTAGCTTTAACGTTTTTGTAAGTTCTACAGATAAATCCACATCACGCGGAAGTACCTCAGACTTTGCTGGCACAAGCAGCACATCGTCGAACGTTAAGCCTTCTTTTGAAAATTTACTTTCCCACATTAGTAAATCCCCCTCTTTTCGGCAAAATATTATATGTAGATTATCAACTAGCCAAGAGCATGTCAAGGAAGCGGGAAAGAGTTGAAATATTTAGATAACGGAAAGGATTAAGAAATATACATGGCATATCATGAGTGGAAAGACTTAGCGCTATTTTACTCCGTCGAATCAACCCAGAAATTTCTAGAAAAGGTTTATACCTTAAACGGTATTGACGATGCGAAAAAAAACTCTTTTAAAAACAGTGAACGGTTTATTTATTTCTTAAAGCATGCCGAATCGTTTTATAAACAAGCCGCATATTCTCCCTTAGAAATCAAACCGATTCTTTTATTTTATGGAATGGCACAGCTTATCAAAGCATGCTTAATTACACGTGATCCTCATTATCCAAGCCATACATCAGTACTGGCACATGGTGTAACAACAAGAAAACGAAAGAAACAAAACTATTGTTTTAGCGATGATGAAGTGAAAATACAACGGAATGGCCTATGCGTACATTTTATGAAACATTTATTCGGACAATCGGATATAGTAGATGAACGGTATACCATGAAAAAATTATTAATGGCCATTCCAGAACTTAGCGATATTTTCTACTTTCAGCAGAAAGAACGATTTATGACAATAGTTGAGAAGGATAAGAACGAAATTTTTGTACCGGAGGAAGTAGTAATCAATTACAAAATGTCTGATTCAAGGTTTGCTGAATACATGTCCCATCATTATCAATGGTCTTTTACAAAAAAAAATGAACACGGGCTGCTGTTCGAAGTTTCGCCACAAGACAAGGAGCCATGGACATCGACCAGCTTATTGTTTGACATGGAAAAGAACCAATATTATATCCCTTCTCAAAGGGAGCAATTTCTTCGGCTTCCCGAAATGACAATTCATTATTTGATTTTGTACAACGTTGGGATGATTGCAAGGTATGAAACAGAATGGTGGTATGAGTTATTAACACAGCATATAAGTGATGACTACGTGTTAATTCAGCAGTTTTTATTAGTAACAGAAAAGAAATTCCCTAAATACGCTTCACAGTTTCTTCTTCATTTTTAACAAACAAAAAACCCAGCTCAATGAGCTGGGTTTAAGCTTGCTTGGCGGCGTCCTACTCTCACAGGGGGAAACCCCCGACTACCATCGGCGCTGAAGAGCTTAACTTCCGTGTTCGGTATGGGAACGGGTGTGACCTCTTCGCTATCGCCACCAAACAAATTGAGAGTGTTCTCTCAAAACTAGATAACAGGTGTGACATCATTCAAAATGTGGTTAAGTCCTCGATCGATTAGTATCTGTCAGCTCCATGTGTCGCCACACTTCCACCTCAGACCTATCAACCTGATCATCTTTCAGGGATCTTACTTCCTTGCGGAATGGGAAATCTCATCTTGAGGGGGGCTTCATGCTTAGATGCTTTCAGCACTTATCCCGTCCGCACATAGCTACCCAGCGATGCCCTTGGCAGAACAACTGGTACACCAGCGGTGCGTCCATCCCGGTCCTCTCGTACTAAGGACAGCTCCTCTCAAATTTCCTGCGCCCGCGACGGATAGGGACCGAACTGTCTCACGACGTTCTGAACCCAGCTCGCGTACCGCTTTAATGGGCGAACAGCCCAACCCTTGGGACCGACTACAGCCCCAGGATGCGATGAGCCGACATCGAGGTGCCAAACCTCCCCGTCGATGTGGACTCTTGGGGGAGATAAGCCTGTTATCCCCGGGGTAGCTTTTATCCGTTGAGCGATGGCCCTTCCATGCGGAACCACCGGATCACTAAGCCCGACTTTCGTCCCTGCTCGACTTGTAGGTCTCGCAGTCAAGCTCCCTTGTGCCTTTACACTCTGCGAATGATTTCCAACCATTCTGAGGGAACCTTTGGGCGCCTCCGTTACCTTTTAGGAGGCGACCGCCCCAGTCAAACTGCCCACCTGACACTGTCTCCCCGCCCGATAAGGGCGGCGGGTTAGAAGGTCAATACAGCCAGGGTAGTATCCCACCGATGCCTCCACCGAAGCTGGCGCTCCGGTTTCCAAGGCTCCTACCTATCCTGTACAAGCTGTACCAACATTCAATATCAGGCTGCAGTAAAGCTCCACGGGGTCTTTCCGTCCTGTCGCGGGTAACCTGCATCTTCACAGGTACTATAATTTCACCGAGTCTCTCGTTGAGACAGTGCCCAGATCGTTGCGCCTTTCGTGCGGGTCGGAACTTACCCGACAAGGAATTTCGCTACCTTAGGACCGTTATAGTTACGGCCGCCGTTTACTGGGGCTTCAATTCGCACCTTCGCTTACGCTAAGCGCTCCTCTTAACCTTCCAGCACCGGGCAGGCGTCAGCCCCTATACTTCGCCTTACGGCTTCGCAGAGACCTGTGTTTTTGCTAAACAGTCGCCTGGGCCTATTCACTGCGGCTCTCTCGGGCTTGCACCCTAACAGAGCACCCCTTCTCCCGAAGTTACGGGGTCATTTTGCCGAGTTCCTTAACGAGAGTTCTCTCGATCACCTTAGGATTCTCTCCTCGCCTACCTGTGTCGGTTTGCGGTACGGGCACCTCTCACCTCGCTAGAGGCTTTTCTTGGCAGTGTGGAATCAGGAACTTCGCTACTATATTTCGCTCGCCATCACAGCTCAGCCTTATGGGAAACGGATTTGCCTATTTCCCAGCCTAACTGCTTGGACGCGGATATCCAATACCGCGCTTACCCTATCCTCCTGCGTCCCCCCATTGCTCAAATGGTGAGGAGGTGGTACAGGAATATCAACCTGTTGTCCATCGCCTACGCCTTTCGGCCTCGGCTTAGGTCCCGACTAACCCTGAGCGGACGAGCCTTCCTCAGGAAACCTTAGGCATTCGGTGGAGGGGATTCTCACCCCTCTTTCGCTACTCATACCGGCATTCTCACTTCTAAGCGCTCCACCAGTCCTTCCGGTCTGGCTTCACAGCCCTTAGAACGCTCTCCTACCACTGTTCGAAGAACAGTCCGCAGCTTCGGTGATACGTTTAGCCCCGGTACATTTTCGGCGCAGAGTCACTCGACCAGTGAGCTATTACGCACTCTTTAAATGGTGGCTGCTTCTAAGCCAACATCCTGGTTGTCTAAGCAACTCCACATCCTTTTCCACTTAACGTATACTTTGGGACCTTAGCTGGCGGTCTGGGCTGTTTCCCTTTCGACTACGGATCTTATCACTCGCAGTCTGACTCCCAAGGATAAGTCATTGGCATTCGGAGTTTGACTGAATTCGGTAACCCGGTAGGGGCCCCTAGTCCAATCAGTGCTCTACCTCCAAGACTCTTACCTTGAGGCTAGCCCTAAAGCTATTTCGGAGAGAACCAGCTATCTCCAGGTTCGATTGGCATTTCACCCCTACCCACACCTCATCCCCGCACTTTTCAACGTGCGTGGGTTCGGGCCTCCATTCAGTGTTACCTGAACTTCACCCTGGACATGGGTAGATCACCTGGTTTCGGGTCTACGACCACGTACTCATGCGCCCTATTCAGACTCGCTTTCGCTGCGGCTCCGCATCTTCTGCTTAACCTTGCACGGGATCGTAACTCGCCGGTTCATTCTACAAAAGGCACGCCATCACCCGTTAACGGGCTCTGACTACTTGTAGGCACACGGTTTCAGGATCTCTTTCACTCCCCTTCCGGGGTGCTTTTCACCTTTCCCTCACGGTACTGGTTCACTATCGGTCACTAGGGAGTATTTAGCCTTGGGAGATGGTCCTCCCGGATTCCGACGGAATTTCACGTGTTCCGCCGTACTCAGGATCCACTCAGGAGAGAACGAAGTTTTGACTACAGGGCTGTTACCTCCTATGGCGGGCCTTTCCAGACCTCTTCATCTACCTCGTTCCTTTGTAACTCCGTACAGAGTGTCCTACAACCCCAAGAGGCAAGCCTCTTGGTTTGGGCTAATCCCGTTTCGCTCGCCGCTACTCAGGGAATCGCATTTGCTTTCTCTTCCTCCGGGTACTTAGATGTTTCAGTTCCCCGGGTCTGCCTTCTCATATCCTATGAATTCAGATATGGATACCACTCCATTACGAGTGGTGGGTTTCCCCATTCGGAAATCTCCGGATCAAAGCTTGCTTACAGCTCCCCGAAGCATATCGGTGTTCGTCCCGTCCTTCATCGGCTCCTAGTGCCAAGGCATCCACCGTGCGCCCTTTCTAACTTAACCGTTAAAAAGAATCACTATGTGATATCTTGTATTACTAATTGAATGTGATGTCTACTGTTATCTAGTTTTCAAAGAACACGTTGGTGGAGCCTAGCGGGATCGAACCGCTGACCTCCTGCGTGCAAAGCAGGCGCTCTCCCAGCTGAGCTAAGGCCCCGTTATATAAGATGGTGGGCCTGAGTGGACTCGAACCACCGACCTCACGCTTATCAGGCGTGCGCTCTAACCAGCTGAGCTACAGGCCCATCTTAACTTATTCAAGGAACAAAGTTCCTTCAAAACTAAACAAGACAGGGAACGTTCTGTTTATAAGACCCAAGGTCTTATATTCCGTATAATATCCTTAGAAAGGAGGTGATCCAGCCGCACCTTCCGATACGGCTACCTTGTTACGACTTCACCCCAATCATCTGTCCCACCTTCGGCGGCTGGCTCCTAAAAGGTTACCTCACCGACTTCGGGTGTTACAAACTCTCGTGGTGTGACGGGCGGTGTGTACAAGGCCCGGGAACGTATTCACCGCGGCATGCTGATCCGCGATTACTAGCGATTCCAGCTTCACGCAGTCGAGTTGCAGACTGCGATCCGAACTGAGAACAGATTTGTGGGATTGGCTTAACCTCGCGGTTTCGCTGCCCTTTGTTCTGTCCATTGTAGCACGTGTGTAGCCCAGGTCATAAGGGGCATGATGATTTGACGTCATCCCCACCTTCCTCCGGTTTGTCACCGGCAGTCACCTTAGAGTGCCCAACTGAATGCTGGCAACTAAGATCAAGGGTTGCGCTCGTTGCGGGACTTAACCCAACATCTCACGACACGAGCTGACGACAACCATGCACCACCTGTCACTCTGCCCCCGAAGGGGACGTCCTATCTCTAGGATTGTCAGAGGATGTCAAGACCTGGTAAGGTTCTTCGCGTTGCTTCGAATTAAACCACATGCTCCACCGCTTGTGCGGGCCCCCGTCAATTCCTTTGAGTTTCAGTCTTGCGACCGTACTCCCCAGGCGGAGTGCTTAATGCGTTAGCTGCAGCACTAAGGGGCGGAAACCCCCTAACACTTAGCACTCATCGTTTACGGCGTGGACTACCAGGGTATCTAATCCTGTTCGCTCCCCACGCTTTCGCTCCTCAGCGTCAGTTACAGACCAGAGAGTCGCCTTCGCCACTGGTGTTCCTCCACATCTCTACGCATTTCACCGCTACACGTGGAATTCCACTCTCCTCTTCTGCACTCAAGTTCCCCAGTTTCCAATGACCCTCCCCGGTTGAGCCGGGGGCTTTCACATCAGACTTAAGAAACCGCCTGCGAGCCCTTTACGCCCAATAATTCCGGACAACGCTTGCCACCTACGTATTACCGCGGCTGCTGGCACGTAGTTAGCCGTGGCTTTCTGGTTAGGTACCGTCAAGGTACCGCCCTATTCGAACGGTACTTGTTCTTCCCTAACAACAGAGCTTTACGATCCGAAAACCTTCATCACTCACGCGGCGTTGCTCCGTCAGACTTTCGTCCATTGCGGAAGATTCCCTACTGCTGCCTCCCGTAGGAGTCTGGGCCGTGTCTCAGTCCCAGTGTGGCCGATCACCCTCTCAGGTCGGCTACGCATCGTCGCCTTGGTGAGCCGTTACCTCACCAACTAGCTAATGCGCCGCGGGTCCATCTGTAAGTGGTAGCCGAAGCCACCTTTTATGTTTGAACCATGCGGTTCAAACAACCATCCGGTATTAGCCCCGGTTTCCCGGAGTTATCCCAGTCTTACAGGCAGGTTACCCACGTGTTACTCACCCGTCCGCCGCTAACATCAGGGAGCAAGCTCCCATCTGTCCGCTCGACTTGCATGTATTAGGCACGCCGCCAGCGTTCGTCCTGAGCCAGGATCAAACTCTCCGATAAAGTAGTTTGACTGACTACGCACATCGCTGTGCGATTTATAAAAAATGAATTAACAGGTACGTTTTGTCTTGTTTAGTTTTCAAAGAACTTTGTGTGCTTCTCTCGAAGCGACTACTTAATAGTAACATTTTTAGTTAACTAGGTCAATACTTTTTTAAAAAAGTTTTTACTAGTCATAATGGTCATGCTTGTGTCTTTAAAAAGACAACAGAAATGATTATACCATAATTTTTATGACTGTAAAGGGTTATGACACAAAAAAGCGCAGCTATTTCAGCTGCGCTTTTTCTCACACTTCTTCTTGTTCTTCTTCATTCTCATCTTCTTCGTTTTTCTCTACTAAAGCTACTGTAGCAACATGCTCTTCTTCTGCCATTCTAATGAGACGCACACCTTGAGTGACACGTCCGGTGATGGAGATATCATTGATGTCCATTCTGATGAGTACGCCGCTAGCTGTAATAATCATTAGATCCTCTTCACCTTTAGTAGCTTTCACTGCTACTAGTTGGCCGTTGTTCTCGGTGATTTTTGCTGTTTTGAGTCCTTTTCCGCCCCGGCTTTGGGTTCTGTACTCTTCAGCCGGAGTTCGTTTTCCGTACCCTTTTTCAGTTACGATAAGGACGTGTGATTCTTCCTCTAAGATCTCCATGCCGACAACAACGTCGTCATCCGTCAGGGTGATGCCTTTTACGCCCGCCGCAGTTCTTCCCATCTCCCGGACATCTGTTTCAGGGAAACGGATCAGTAAACCGTTTTTCGTTCCAATGATGATTTGTTTTGTGCCGTCAGTCAGACGTACACCCATCAGTTCATCATCTTCACGAAGACTCAGAGCAATTAGACCATTGTTTCGGATATTAGCGAATTGAGATAGCGATGTTCGTTTTGAAACCCCATGCTTTGTAGTGAAGAAAAGGTAAAGCTCCGCATTGAATTCCGTGACTGGAATAATCGCGTTGATCCACTCACCCTTTTCTACCTCCAGCAGGTTAATAATCGGGATTCCTTTTGCCGTTCTGCCGTATTCAGGGATTTCATACCCTTTTGCACGATACACTTTCCCCTTGTTCGAGAAGAAGAGAATCGTGTCATGAGTTGACGTAGAGATCAAATGCTCAACGAAATCATCTTCGTTTGTTCCCATACCTTGTACACCTTTACCGCCTCGTTTTTGACTGCGGTAAGTTGATGCAGGAAGACGTTTGACGTATCCGTTGTGCGTCAGAGTGACTACGATATTTTCTCTCTCGATGAGATCTTCATCTTCAATTGTCTCCAGTCCAGAAGTGACGATCTCAGTACGTCTTTCATCGTTAAAACGCTCTTTGATTTCCGTGAGTTCTTCACGAATGATCTCAAGCACTTTATATTCATTTGCCAAGATGTCTTTTAGCTCTGCAATTAATTTAACAAGAGATTGGTATTCTTCTTCGATCTTTTCACGTTCCAGTCCCGTTAAACGCTGGAGCCTCATGTCAAGGATCGCTTGTGCTTGCTTCTCTGTCAGTGAGAATTGTTCAATTAAACCTGTTCTCGCAATTTCAGCCGTTTGAGAATTACGGATAAGGGAGATAACTGCATCGAGATGATCCAGTGCAACTCTCAATCCTTCCAAGATATGAGCTCTCGCTTCTGCTTTACGCAATTCATAAGCAGTACGGCGTCTAATGACAACTTTTTGATGGTCAAGGTAATGCTCCAGGCATTGCTTAAGAGTTAAAACTTTCGGCTGTCCATCAACAAGTGCAAGCAGGTTGATGCCAAAAGATGTTTGTAGAGCAGTTTGTTTGTACAGATTGTTTAAGATGACATTCGCATTGGCATCGCGTCTGATTTCAATGACAATTCTCATACCTGTACGATCTGACTCATCACGCAGATCTGTGATACCCTCTATCTTTTTGTCCCTTACGAGATCAGCAATTTTCTCAATTAATTTCGCCTTATTTACTTGGTAAGGTAACTCTGTAACGATAATTCTTTCTTTACCCGAAGATGTTTGTTCGATCTCAGCTTTTGCCCGGATCGTGATAGAGCCTCGGCCTGATTCGTATGCTTTCCGGATACCGCTGCGTCCCAAGATTTGACCCGCAGTCGGGAAATCAGGCCCTGGAATGACTTCCATAAGCTCTGGAATTGTAATGTCCGGATTCTCACTGACAGCAAGTACACCGTCAATGATTTCTCCCAGCTGGTGCGGAGGAATGTTTGTTGCCATACCTACCGCAATGCCGGCAGCACCGTTCACGAGCAGATTCGGGAACCTTGAAGGCATAACGACAGGTTCTCTTTCTGACCCGTCATAGTTATCCTGGTAATCGATTGTGTCTTTTGTGATGTCGCGAAGAATCTCCATTGAGATTTTAGACATTCTTGCTTCTGTATAACGCATGGCCGCCGCTGAGTCTCCGTCAACAGAACCGAAGTTTCCGTGACCGTCAACGAGCATATAACGGTAGTTGAAATCCTGAGCCATTCTGACCATGGATTCATATACCGCTGAATCACCGTGCGGGTGGTATTTCCCGATAACTTCTCCAACGATACGCGCGGATTTTTTATAAGGCTTGTCACTTGTCATGCCTAAATCATTCATTGCATACAAAATCCGTCTATGAACCGGTTTTAAACCGTCTCGAACATCCGGAAGAGCACGGGACACGATAACGCTCATTGCATAATCCAAGAAGGACGTACGCATTTCCTGACTGATATTTATTTCACGAACTTGTGGTGTGTTTTGTTCACTCATTAAAAAACCTCCCTGAAGTATCACATGAAATATGTGGGAGTAGATTGTCCATTATGACCTTCAATACGATTTCACTATTCTCCATTATATCAATAAACTTGTGATTATACACATTAAATTGCTAGAATATAAAGGTATTGCAAGCATTGCTGCATCTGATCTTGTTTAGAAAAAAGCCTTATTTCTTATTGGAAATAAGGCTTTTTATGATTAGATGTCAAGATTTTTAACGTATCTCGCATTCGCTTCTATGAAGTTTCGGCGCGGTTCTACCTTGTCGCCCATAAGCATTTCAAAAGTCTCGTCCGCATCCATTGCATCTTCAAGAGTTACCTGAAGAAGTGTTCTGGAGCTAGGATCCATGGTTGTCTCCCATAGCTGGGTGGCATTCATTTCACCAAGACCTTTGTAACGCTGCAGTCCAGGCTTAGGCGTTTGAGGAAGAGTTTTTAACAGCTCTTCAAGCTCCTTGTCATTGTACGCATATTCAACGCGTTTCCCTTGTTGAACCTTGTAGAGCGGCGGCTGTGCAATGTACACGTAGCCATTTTCGATAATTTGGCGCATATATCTGTAAAAGAACGTTAACAGCAGTGTTCTGATGTGCGCGCCGTCAACATCGGCATCTGTCATAATGACAACTTTGTGGTAACGGGCTTTCTCAAGGTTGAAGTCTTCCCCGATACCTGTGCCGAGCGCTGTGATCATAGAGCGAACTTCGTTGTTAGAAAGGATTTTATCCAGTCGGGCCTTTTCAACGTTTAGGATTTTACCTCTAAGCGGCAAAATGGCTTGGAAATGTCTGTCGCGTCCTTGTTTAGCAGATCCTCCGGCAGAGTCACCCTCTACGATATATAACTCGGAAATGCTCGGATCTTTTGAAGAGCAGTCCGCTAACTTACCGGGCAAGTTTGAAATTTCCAAAGCACTCTTACGGCGTGTTAGTTCACGCGCTTTTTTCGCAGCCATTCTTGCTCTTGCCGCCATTAAGCCTTTATCGACGATTTTTTTGGCCGCATCTGGATTTTCCAGCATAAATGTTTCCATCGCCGTAGAAAATAACGTATCAGTGATTGTCCGTGCTTCTGAGTTGCCCAGCTTTGTTTTCGTTTGGCCCTCAAACTGCGGATCAGGGTGTTTGATTGAAATAATCGCTGTCAGCCCTTCCCTTACGTCATCTCCGCTTAGGTTTGGATCATTTTCTTTAATAAGCCCTTTTTTTCTGGCGTAATCGTTGATAACACGAGTCAGGCCCGTTTTGAAGCCAGCTTCATGGGTACCGCCTTCGTACGTGTTAATGTTGTTTGTAAACGAGTAAATGTTGCTTGTGTAGCTGTCATTGTATTGCAAAGCCACTTCAACCGTAATGCCGTCCTTTTCGCCTTCAATGTAAATCGGCTCTTCATGGACAACCTCTTTAGAGCGGTTTAAATACTCTACATAACTTTTAATTCCGCCTTCGTAATGGTATTCATTTTTGCGCTCTTGTCCTTCACGTTTATCTTCAATCGTGATGTTTACGCCCTTTGTTAAAAAGGCCAATTCACGCACGCGGTTGGCAAGCAGATCGTAATCATACTCGGTTGTTTCTGAGAAAATTTCAGGGTCCGGGACAAAATGTGTCGTCGTTCCTGTATGATCCGTTTCGCCAATGATTTCAAGGTCTGTAACCGGAACTCCGCGTTTATAGGTTTGGCGGTGAATTTTACCGTCACGGTGAACCGTCACATCAAGCTCTGTTGATAGTGCGTTTACGACCGACGCACCTACACCGTGTAATCCTCCGGATACTTTATAGCCGCTTCCGTCAAATTTTCCTCCGGCATGAAGCACCGTCATAATGACTTCTACCGCAGGACGGCCCATTTTTTCATGAATACCGACTGGAATACCGCGGCCATTATCTACAACCGTGATACTGTTGTCTTTTTCGATTTGGATATTGATATCCGTACAATAACCGGCGAGGGCTTCGTCAATACTATTGTCGACAATTTCCCATACCAGGTGGTGAAGGCCTTTGCTGTTTGTCGAACCGATATACATCCCCGGTCTTTTACGAACAGCTTCCAATCCTTCTAGTACCTGTATCTGATTTTCATCATAACTGTTTTGCTGCTGTTCCATAGCCACGTCATTCACCTACACTTTTCTAAACGATATATTCGTGATAAAAAATTTCTAAGAATCTATTTCAAACATAAATTGCGCACGTTTTTTTAATGTGCTGGAAGATAAGGGAGAGTAATATATATTCTGAACCGTGACTACGATAGATTTGGGCGTGCCGTTTACGGAAGGCACCACCTTGTGTTTCTGTTTTTTCAGAAATTCTTCAACAATAGGCGACATGTTGGCTTTAAAGTCAAAAATGCCGACAATATCTCGTGTTGAAACCACAAAGTCATCACCTAAATGAATATACAATTGCTCACCTCATTTCTTCACTTCACTAACGCACCATTTTGCACACGGAACATTCCTGCTTGACGTAAGGTTTCGTGATCAATGCCATCAACGCTTGTCGTTGTGACAAACGTTTGTACACGGCCTTGGATCGTATGAAGCAAGTGTGACTGGCGATAATCATCCAGTTCACTCAGTACATCATCCAATAGTAAAATGGGATATTCTCCGATTTCTTCATGGATCAGGTCAATCTCCGCCAGCTTAAGGGACAACGCCGTCGTTCGCTGCTGTCCTTGAGAACCATACGTCTGCACATCGCGTCCGTTCACATAAAAAAGAACATCATCGCGATGAGGCCCTGACAGCGTCACACCACGCTCAATTTCTTTTTCTCTTAATTTAGAAAACGCTTCTTGATAGCTATCTCCTATTTTCGACAAATCTAGGGGATCTGATACATCAAGAGCTGTATGGTATTTCAGGGTCAGTTCTTCAAGCCCTCTTGAGATGCCTGCATGGATGGGCTGCGCCCATTTCTCGAGCTGTGCTGTAAACTGCAGGCGTTTTACGACGACTTTTGCTGCAACTTCTACAAGCTGATCGGTCAGAACATCGAGCATCGTCCGGTCAGTTTGTTTTCTTGTTTGCAGCTGTTTCAAAAAATGATTCCGCTGGGAAAGGATTTTCTGGTAAAGAGAAAGATCATGAAGGTAGACGGGAGAAACCTGTCCGATTTCCATGTCAAGAAACCGCCTTCTCACTTGAGGGCTTCCCTTTACAAGATTTAAATCTTCCGGCGCGAACATAATGGTGTTGAGGGCCCCGACATACTGGCTGAGCTTTTGCTGTTCAATATGATTGACCTTGCCCTTTTTACCCTTTTTGGAGATGACGAGCTGCATCGGGATCGACCCGTTTTGCTTCATCACTCTTCCCTCTATTTTAGCATAGTCTTTGTCCCACCGTATAAGTTCTTTGTCATTTGATGTCCGGTGCGATTTCGCCATGGACAAGACATAGATCGCCTCCATGAGGTTTGTCTTCCCCTGAGCGTTTTCTCCGATGATCACATTTACTTTATTTTCAAATTGAAGTTCAGCATGGTCGTAGTTGCGGTAAGATGTCAGTTCTAAGTTCTGGATATACAATCAGTGTCACCCGCTTTAATTGACGACTTGAAATGAACCAAATCCTTCAATCTCTACCACATCTCCAACATACAGCTTTCTGCCCCGGCGGTTGTCCGGCTCATCGTTCACAAGCACTTCATGCTCGCTTAAAAACCACTTCGCCATACCGCCAGACTGAATCACATCGGCTAATTTTAAGAATTGTCCGAGTGTAATCATCTCTGTATCAATTGAAATCGGATTTGCCATTATATCGACCTCTTTCAAATATCACTAATATCTAATTGTACTAAAAAAAAACGAATTAGGGAAAGGGAAAACTTGTCGGAGCAGATACCGAATAGAAAAGCTGCCGACGAGTCGGCAGCAGTGTATCGGATTAATAGGTTCTGACAGGGAGGATAAGCTGTACAATCGTTTCATCATTCGGCGTGCGAATTAAGAAAGGTCTCATTGCACCTGTAAAGCTTACGCGTATTTCTGCTCCTTCAAGCACCTTTAGTGCATCCAGCATATATTTTGGACTAAAAGAGATATTTAATTCCTCACCTTCAATTTGATCCGCAGCAATTGCTTCCACAACTTTACCGATTTCCGGCGAGTTGGAAGAAATTTCAATGGATTCAGCCGGTTTTGCAGACAGTTTTACAACGTTGTTGCGTCCCTCTCTGGCTAAAAGAGATGCACGATCAATGGCCTGAAGGAATTCTTTTGTGTTCACAATGATTTCTGTTTTGCTGTCTTGCGGAATCAGGCTGGTTGTGTCTGGATAATTCCCGTCCAGAAGCCGTGAGAAGAATAAGACGTTTTTCGCTTTAAACAGAACTTGGGTTTCTGTGATGACGATATCTACAAGTTCCTGGTTGTCATCTAAAATCTTGCTGAGTTCAGTTAAACTTTTTCCCGGAATCACGACGTTATAAGATCTGTCTTCTGGAATATCAAGTTTCGCTTTTCTTAATGCAAGACGGTGACTATCCGTCGCAGTGCATAATAATTCACTTTGCTCCACTTTCCAGTTTACACCTGTCAAGATAGGGCGTGTTTCTGAGGTGGACACTGCAAATACTGTTTGTCTGATTAGATTTTTTAACAAATCAGTTGGGATCTGAATCGCATGATGCTCTTCAATCTGCGGCAAGTGCGGATACTCATCAGCATCCAGTCCGTTTAGATTAAATTCAGCTTTACCAGAACGGATAATCGTCAAATACTGATTTTGGACTTCGATTTCTACAGTTGCCATCGGCAATTTTTTTACAATTTCACTAAAAAAGCGAGCCTGTAAAACGATGCTTCCGGGCTGTTCAATAGTGACGATTTCTTTATCTCCTTCTTCTTTTGGAATGAAGGATTCAATAGAAATATCTGAGTCACTCCCTGTAAAGGATACTCCATCATCTGATGCAACAATTTTAATACCAGTCAGAATGGGAATCGTGGTTCTGGATGAAACTGCTTTTAATACATCTTGGACACTTTCAACAAGACGATCTTTTTGAATCGTGAATTTCATTTTTATCCTCCTAACGGATAATGTATTAATATATATATTTATAAAAAAATAGTAGAAGTAATAGTAGGGCCTGTGGATTTGTGGATAAGTTGTGAAAAAGACAGGAAACACAGCCTATCCACATGTGGACAGACTGTGTATGACTTCCGAAAAGTTATTCACACTTTCCCCGATTGATCCCCGGTCCTGCTATTTAAGCTGTTCTTTAATTTCTTTTACATGCTGCTGAAGCTGTTCATCATCTGCCAGCAGTTTTGAAATTTTTTCATGCGCATGAATAACGGTCGTATGATCACGTCCTCCAAACTCTTCACCGATTTTAGGAAGAGAGGAATCAGTCATTTCCCTTGATAAGTACATGGCGATTTGACGCGGAAAAGCTACTGACTTTGTCCGTTTTTTTGCTTTGAAATCCTCGAGTTTAATATTAAATTGCTGGCCTACTACCCTCTGAATTTCTTTTATCGTAATGACTTTCGGTTTTGAGGAAGGAATAATATCTTTCAACGCCTCAGCGGCCAGATCAGCATTAATATCTTTATTAATTAAAGATGAATAAGCGACAACTCTGATTAATGCTCCTTCGAGTTCCCGAATATTGCTGTCGATTTGATTCGCGATGTAAAGCATAACCTCGTTCGGAATATCGAGGCCTTCTGCTTTGGCTTTTTTTCTTAAAATTGCAATTCTCGTTTCTAGATCAGGCGGTGTGATATCTGTAATAAGGCCCCATTCAAAACGTGAGCGCAATCTGTCCTCAAGTGTCGGAATTTCCTTTGGCGGTCGGTCACTTGAAATGACGATTTGTTTGCTTTCTTCGTGCAATGTGTTAAATGTATGGAAAAATTCTTCCTGGGTTTGTTCTTTCCCCGCTAAAAATTGAATATCATCTATCAAAAGCACATCAACATTTCGATAGCGATTGCGGAAGTCGACGGCTTTATTATCTCGGATAGAGTTGATGAATTCGTTTGTAAATTTCTCAGAAGACAGATAAACCACTTTGGCAGAAGGATTATGATCTATTACATAATGGCCGATCGCATGCATTAAGTGCGTTTTCCCTAAGCCGACGCCCCCATAGATAAATAAAGGGTTGTAAGCTTTCGCGGGTGCTTCCGCTACTGCGAGGGAAGCTGCGTGTGCAAATCGGTTTCCAGATCCGATGACAAAAGTATCAAAAGTATATTTTGGATTGAGCATATTTTGAGGAAAATCAGATGTATCTTCTTTGACCGCTTTTTTGACTTGCGGTTTCGGCATAAAGTCCTCAACGTCTTGATTTTGAGGAATGACAAACTTAATGCTCAATTCTTCCCCGGTTAATTCATATATAGTATCTGCAATCAGATGCAAGTATCTGGACTCCAGCCAGTCTCTGGCAAATTCATTGGGAGCCGTGATCGTTAATGTATCGCCTTGCAGTGAGTGGGCTTTGGTTGACTTCATCCAAGTCTCAAAACTCGGTTTGCTCAACTTTTTTTCGATTTGAGCAAGGGCTTGGTTCCACAGGTCTAATATATTTTCCAT